>NZ_CP011804.1 GCF_001038625.1 Clostridium carboxidivorans P7 | reverse complement strand
TTAATGCCTATACGGATATAAAATATGGAAGAATGGAGGAGATTATATGGGAAGAAACCTGCAGTATCAGTTTTTAAATTCTATAGATAAGGCTTTCGATGGAGGTGGCCATGATAAACATACTGATAAACATAATGGAAAGCATTTGGATACAGTTTATAGTTATGCTGAAAGAAAAGGTCTTATTGAGTTATCTTCACAAATTGCAAGGTTTATAAAGGAAAGTTATCCAGATACTAAAAAGGTTTTAGATATTAAAGAAGAGATGATTCAAAACTTTTTGAATTCAAAATCTGAAACGTGTAATAAAGAGACTTTAGGGCAATATGGAAGCCGTATTCATAAATTAGAACATATAGTTAATGATGTATATAAAGGAAGTGCGTCATGGTACAATGATCTAATTATTCCTACTTCAAAAGTTAGTAATGATAAGACTAGGAATATATCTATGTCGAGAGAAGATTATAATTCAATTCTTAATAGAGCTTATAACATGAATAGTAGCAGCAAAGCACTCATTGCTATAGAGCTAGCAGGTCACTTTGGAATGAGGGTAAGTGAAACGTGTAAATTTCAACCAAGGGATGTAAGTCTTGAAGCTATGAAACTTCATATTCATGAATCAAAAGGTAAGAAAAATAGAGATATAGATATAAGGAAAAGAGATGTAAATTTCTTAGAAAGGATTATAGAAGGACTACCACAAGATGCAAGAATAGTTGATATAAAAGAGGATAGTGTTAACAAGTACCTTGCAAGGGCAGAGGAAGCATTAGGCATTAGAGATAAGTACCAAGAAGCAGATACAGGGATTCACTGTATTCGTAAGATGGTAGCACAAGAAAGATATGATGAGTTTAGGAAACAGGGATTAAGTAAAAAAGATTCTCTTAATGCTGTATCTATCTATTTGGGACATGGTATGGATAGGGATGAAACTATGAAGCAATATGTTTTAAATATACATTAAAACACATATGTAATAGTTTATAAATAGATGGTTGAATATGTTAAATATATGTGGTACAATTTACTTATAAGTTATCGAATAAGATAACACCCTGCACTTTGAAAATAGAATATTGAGTATCAAGAAGGAGGAACTTTGATTATGCAACAGTTGCAAGATTTACCAAACCTTTGTTTTACTAAAAGAGCATTGGAGGTGTTAAAAGAAGATATTTCCTTGACGAAGAAAGCTAGAAAGGAGAGTTTTAAGGTTTTAACTTTCCTTGATAAATTTGGACCCAACAAGGATTTTATTGGTTCTAAAAAGTTAAAGAAGTTTTCTGAAGGATGGTATGAATTGCGTATTAGGGATGGATCTAATACATGGAGAATATTGTTTAGAAAGATAGGGTCTTGTACATATGGAATTGTGCATATGTTTTTAAAGGATACTAATGAAATTAGTGATAGAGATTGGAAAATAGCAAAACAATTAGTTCGCTCAGAGAATTGGATTTAAAATTCTCTGAGCTCTCAGTCAAAAGTTCTTGATATTCGATAATTCAAAAGTATAAATGGGTGTAATTAAATATTTAAATGATAAAAATATGTCTTAAATTTGGAGGTTTAGTGAATGAAATTAATAAAAATCTGAAAATCTGAAATTCTTAAATTTATGAAAAACTAAATACGTTATGAAAAATTATATAAAAATACATAAATAGAATTTTCAGATTAAAAATAATAGTTATTAGAATTAAAGATGCTATAGGATTTACTAATAGTAAACTTGTTTTTTAATATTAATTGTATATAGGTGGTGATATTAATGGATAAATCTAAAGAAATGAGTATTTGTGATATCTTAGGAAGAGACACAAGTGAATACAAGGAGTATGTTAGTATTGACTTACCGAAAATCAAAATTTCAGAGATGTTGAGGGATGCTATTCATAGTCAAAACTTATCATTACGAAAAATTTCTAAAATCATTGATAATATGAATTTGGATGATTACAAAGCAAGCTATACTCAGATAGCTAGAGTAACGAGTGGAGAGAATTACAATATCAATACATTATTGAAGATTTTAGATGTTTTAAATTTAGAGATCGATATTAAAGAAAAACGTAATTAAGTATTTAAAAAAAAGTAATTGACAAACTAATAAACATAATGATAAAATGTAAAAGTCGCCCAAAAAACATTAATGGTGTTAATTAAAACATCTTTAAGGATTCCGGTAGAGTTAAATTTAATGGAATTAGTGATAATAATCATATATAATATAAAAATGTTATATATAAATGAATAATAAAAAAGTTAATTGATTTTAGAAAATAGAGGGAGGAGCGGTATCCCTCTATTTTATTTATGTATTTAAAATGCAACATAATATAACTTATGTTGCAATATTTGATTTTGAATGATATTATTATATAAAAAATGCAACATAATTTAATGATTTAGATATTGAATACAATGCAACATAATTTACAAGGAGTGTTTATATGTTAGATGAATTTGAAAAATATCTATTACAAGAAGGAAAAGCAAAGAATACTATTAAATCTTATATGCTTCATGTTGGAAATTATTTTAAGTGGTTTAGAGATAGTTTTGGAGAAGATCCATTAAAGTTGTATAGGCAAAATGTATTAGAATATAAATCATATTTAGAAAAGATAAAAAAGGAAAATGGTAATACAATAAATGCAAAGTTAGCAGCTCTTACAAAGTTTAATGATTTTCTTATTTATAAAAATATACAAAGTGAAAGTGTTTTAAGTAAAAAGGATAACATAAAAATACAAATGAGTTATGCTTCACCGGCAACTATAACAAAACAAGATGTAGAAGTTTTTAGACAGAGAATATTGCAGAATGAGTGCAATAGGAGTTATGCTGTTGTGACAGTTCTTTCTTATGCAGGACTCAGAATATCTGAATGTCTTAACTTGAAAATCGATGATGTTAATTTAGTTTCAAAAGAATTAATAGTTCGGGAAGGTAAAGGAAGTAAACAAAGAATTGTTTATATAAATACTAAAATAGTTGATGCAATAAAAGAATATTTAAAAGAACGTAAGAAAGTAGCGTGTGAGTACATGTTTGTATCAAATAAAGGTAATAGACTTGACCGGACTGTAGTCAATAAGTTATTTAATAAATATAGTGATAAAATAACACCTCATACTTTAAGACATTTTTACTGCAGTAATGCATTGGAGAGTGGATTTAGTGTTCATGAGGTAGCTAATCAAGCAGGACATTCCAATATTCATACTACATTACTCTATACTAATCCTAGTAAAGAAGAATTGAAAAGAAAAACAGAATTATTGTAAATATAAAAAAGGATAGACTTTATGACTATCCTTTTTCATATTTACAGTTAATAAGAGAAGTAGTGTTGTTATTGATCTTTTTCAGGTTTCCAAGTAGATGTTAGTTTTTCTATAATCGTATAATACTCAGGTAATCTTTTTATATGTACAAAACTTAGTATATCTTGGTAAGAATTATTTAAATTACTTATAATTTCATCACGTAATTTGGAGGTGCTATTTAATGGTGTATTTGAATTTTTAAGTAGTTTAACAGGATCTATAAGTTTATATTGAGAATTATCATCTAATATTATAATGCCATTATCTAATAATTCTTTCATATAATCTTCTTCTGTAATTCTATCTTGGGATAAAGTAGATTCTAATAACTCAAAATAAAATTCATTGACTAAATTTAGAGCATTATAAAAACTTTTGTAGTGCTGAGTACTTTGATTATGAAAATTGCTTAAGTTTGTAAATATATTTTCTATAAGAGCATAAGCATTTTTCTTTTCATGTGCATCCATTGAACCAAATATTTCAGTATTTTTTAATTCCATTTGAACTGAATAATCTCTGAAGGGACATCTACCAGTTAAATAGTCTGTTGTTACATTAAATCGGTCAGCGATTTTTACTAATATATCATAAGATGGTTCTCTACCATTTTCCCAATATGAAATATTTTGTGTAGATACCACATGTTCTTTAGTGCTCAAATTTGAAGCTAAATCACTTTGAGTTAGATCAAACTCTTCTCTCAATTCTTTAAGTCTTTTACCAAACTTATCCAATGCTATAACCTCCTTTGAATAGTATATGAACAGTATAATATAAAAAATAAAAAAATTCAACGAAATTATAAAATAAACAATTGAAATTCAACAAAAATAATAATATAATAAATTTAACAAAAATAATAATTAAAATTTAAAAATCAACAAAAATAGTAATTAGGAGGTGGAATATGTAAAGTAGATAATATCCTTAATTAGGAATATTAATTGAGAATAAAGAGGGTTAAAAATGAAGGTGATAGGAAATAAGAGAAAATTAAAGGAAATAAGGATTAGAGTAAAAATAGCAAAAGAAAATAATAAGGGAACATAGTAATAAACTTATGTATCCAAACAGATGAATTCAAGGCTTAAAATGACAAAAAGTAGGAGGAGGAATATATGTTTTTTAAGACAACGACAGAGGAAAAAGTAAATTCACTTTTAAAAGAGTCTGCAGCAAGGGAGGTTAAAATTAAAGAATCTATTCAATCTATTGATGAACAAATAGGAGATTTGCAAAATAAAAATTCAGATCTAATGAATAAGTATGTTTCATTAGAGATAGAGGGCAATACTGCTGGACTAAAAGAAATTGATAAATCTATAAATATAACTAGAAAGCAAATAGAATCATTAAAAGGTAAAAAAGAAGCTTATTCCAGGTTAAGTAATGAGGATAGGTTTATTAAAAAAGCAATTCCTAAAATAATAGAGTCTGCTCGAAATGATAGAAAAGAAAGAGCAAAACTGTTGAATAAGAAAATTAATGATAAAGATATTCTAATAAATCAGATCAAACAAATGGAGCAGCAATTAAGAGTTACTGAAAATGATATACAGGATTTACATAATGAAAAAGAAGTACAACAGGTTAAAAAGATATTGCAATATATAGAGACAAGAAAAATCAGATATGGATCTGAAGAATGTTATATTGGAGCATTGCTTGATGAAGCTGGAGAAGAATATTTGGAACAATATATAAAACCTGAGCTTAGAAAGTTTAATCCGGAAATTTTAAATATTAATTCTACTCGCATGAACCAGGCAAAAGAAACTAAAGAAGATATTAAAAATGAACCTGAAAATTTAGTATTGGATGAAATTAAATATAGATAATTCAAAAGGAGAAGAATTATATGAAAATTAAAAATGTGAAAGACCTAAGACAGGCATATCCTGAGCTAATAAAACAAATAGAGGATGAAGCTATAAGAAAGATAAAGGTTGACCAACTTGAGGAAATACTTACACCAGAAGATGCAGCTGTGATTAATTTATCTAGATGCATGAACAGGATAAGAAAATAAAATTTTTATAACATTATTGAAAGGAGGTGAATAAATATAATGGCAAGCAAGATGTATGAAATAGCCTTTCAGCTTGGAGCAAAACTACAGGCAAGTTTTGGAAATGCATTTAATACTGCAAGTAATAGAATAAAATCACTAGAAGCTGAAAGTAAGGCAGCTAATAAAGGATTTTTAGGTTTAGGTGAAGGTGGAACTAAAGTTTTTAAGGCAGCGGCTGGACTTATTGGAGGAATTGGATTTGCTGAGGCTGCAAAACAATCTGTAATGTTAGCTTCAGATTTAACAGAGGTGCAAAATGTGGTTGATACTACATTTGGAAGTAGTAGCAAACAAATTAATGCATGGAGCAGTACTGCATTAAAAGGATTTGGTTTATCTGAATTGCAAGCAAAACAATTCAATGGTACTATGGGAGCTTTGATGAAAAGCAGTGGAATCACAGGTAATAGCCTTGTTAAAATGAGTGAAAATTTAACAGGATTATCAGGTGATTTTGCATCATTCTACAATTTACCTATAGGAGAAGCTTTTGAAAAAATCAAGAGTGGAATCTCAGGCGAAACGGAACCTCTTAAATCACTCGGTATAAATATGAGTGAAGCAAATTTGCAAGCATTTGCATTAACTCAAGGAATAACAAAACCTTTCCAGAAGATGTCCCAAGGGGAACAAACTTTATTGAGATACAATTACCTGATGAATGTTAGTAAAGATGTACAAGGAGATTTTACTAAGACTAGCAACACTTTTGCAAACCAATTGAGAATAGCAAAAACTAGTTTGGCTCAAACAGGTGCAACTATTGGAGCTAAAGTATTACCAATGTTAAACAGTTTATTGTTAGCTTTCAATAATGGTGCAATGGGTAACTTAGGTCCTATATTGGATAAAACATTTAAAGCAGCTGGAACTGCAATGAATTTTGCAAAGCAACATGCAGAATTGTTTAAAGCTTCATTACTAGGAATAGCAAGTTCGATTGCGGTGCTAAAAACTTCAGCTACCATTAGTAATGTTTTTAAATCTTTTTCAGATGGTGTAAAAGATGTAAAAACTGCTACTGGTTTAATAAGTAATCTTGGAAGATCTTTTAATACTCTTAAAACTGGTGGAGGAGCAATTAGGGCAATATCACAGGCTTTTGGAATTGCCAACCCAACAATTTTAATAGTTGTTGCAAGTATAGCAGCAGTTTCTGCAGCAGCTTATTTAATATATAAAAATTGGGGGCCTATAAGTAAATTTTTTAGTAATGTATGGAGCAATGTAAAATCAGTTTTTAATAGTTTTTGGAATTGGCTTAAAAGTTTTATAGGTACATGGGGACCAACTATACTGGCGGTTACAGTTCCAATTATAGGAATTCCATTATTAATAGCTCAACATTGGGGACAAATTAAGCCTAAATTAAGTGCTATATGGAATAGTTTAAAAAATTCAATTTCAAATGCATGGGCTAGCATAGTAAAAACCATATCAAGTGTATTGAAAACTGTAAGCACTGTTGTTTCAAATGGATGGAAGGCTATTACGAAGGCTATAACATCAAGTGCTCTATTTAAAGTTGTATCAGCTGTTTTCAAAGGTATTTTAGCAGTAACAATTATATTTGTAGTTAACCAATACAATAGAATAGTTACTGGTTGGACTAGAATATTTAGTGCTGTAAGTAGTGTTTTATCAAGGATTTGGCAAGTTATATCAAGAATTTGGAATAGTATTTATATAACTGTATCCGGAGTAGTAATCAGAGTGTGGAATTATATAGTTTCCGTATGGAATACAATATATGGCACGGTTTCAGGAATAATGACTCGAGTATGGAGTGTAATAGTATCTATATGGAATAGTGTTTATAGATCTGTAAGCAATATTGTGACAACCATTTGGAATGTTATTGTTAAAATTTGGAATGCAGTATATACTTCTGTTTCCTCTGTATTAACAACAATATGGACATTTATAGTTACTGTTTGGAATAATGTTTATAGCAGCATATCAGGTATTGTAACTACTATATGGAATACAATAGTTAACGGATTTAACAGTGCGGCTTCTGGTGTGACATCAATATTTACTAATATGTATAACTCTATAGTTAACATATTTAGTGGAATATGGAGTGCTATTAAATCAATTATTAATGGTGGAATAAGTATGTTAAATGGATTCATTGGTGGCGTTAATAATATGATATCAAAAGCTAATTCAATACCTGGAGTACATATAGGTACAGTTGGCACAATTCCACAACTTGCAACTGGTGGTTATGTTAAGCATAGGCCAGGTGGAATCTTAGCAAATATAGGCGAAGGTTCAGAGGATGAAATAGTTTCTCCAGTAAGTAAACTAAGAAGCATAATTGATAATGTATTTACTAATCAGAAATCCACTACTGTTAATAATCAAGAACAGCCAAATATTAATTTTACAGTAAATGTTACTATTCAAGGTAATGCATCAAAGTCTGATGTTTATGAAGCGATTACTATGAGCAAATATCAGATTGAAAAAGTTATAGATGAATATTTTAATAAAAGAAAAAGATTATCTTTTGACTCATAATACGTGTAGTACAAGCAGGGCGTATTAATAAATTATTATAACTTCCCTAGACTAGGGAAGTTATAATATAAACTTAATCATGCAATTTATGCTAATGATTAAAGGAGAATGGATTATGAATAATGTAATAGATATTACAAAGCAAGTAAAGGCCAAGGTTAATAAAGAGCAGATGAATAAACAATTATTTGATATAGCAGAATTGATAAATGCAGGTTATATCAAAGAAATTATAGGTATATTAGTTGACAATGATGAAAATTATTATCCTATAATGCCATATGAAAATATAAAAGTAGTAGACTTTAAAAAAATATTGGATGAGTATATAGATAAGGTACCTAAAGATTAACAATCAAAAGGTACTGTCAGCAAATGTTAAACCTGCGGGGCGAACGACGCCCAAAACTTTTCTAGTTGCAAAAATTTTTTTTTAGCATGTCCGCCGTCCGAGTTGTTTATATCTTATAGTTAAGGGATTCTTGTTTAAAGTTTTTAACAGAACATTTATTAATTTGTCCGAGGTGGTGTAATTCATGATTGAAATAGTAGACGCAAAAACAATAGCAAATATTTTTGAAATGAGTGATAGATCTGTTAGGAGATTTGCTAGTAAAGGTATATTCATTAAACATCAAAATGGACAGTATGATATTGCTGGATGTGTAAAAGGATACATTCAATATATTAAAAAGCAAACTGAAATTGAGATAAGGCGAAAACTAAAAAAAGAACAAAATCTATGAATCTATTTGGAGGGGATATTTTACGAATAATTTTAAAAGTAAAATGGATAACATTGGAATTAAATCAGAAGAAAAAGAGATTTACATAAAAATAATAAAGAAAGTTCCAGATAGATATAAAAATATTGCACAGGAATTTATAATAAAAAAAATAGATGAAGGCAAAAGGACTGAAACTATTAAAGGATATTTTAATGATTTAATTCAATTTATAAGATATTTAGAAATTAAAGGAGTAGATCTGTTTAATATAGATTCAAAAGAAATAGAATTATTTAAAGGAAAGATGTTAAGAAGAGGATTAAAACCTAAGTCAATCAATAGAAAACTTACATCAATAAATCAATTTTTAAAAAGCATAGATTCTCAAGTTAAATTTCGTAAGATAAAAGAGCAAAGCCAAAATTTTTTAAATGATGTATTTACAAGAGAAGAAATAGAAAGGCTTATAAAGTGTTGCAGTAATATAAGAGACAAAGCTATTATAAGCACACTATGGAAAACTGGCATTAGAGTTTCTGAGCTATTGCAATTAAAGGTTAGAGATGTTGGAAAAGAAAGCATTGATATTGAGGGTAAGGGTGGAAAACATAGAGATATATTAATATCAAATGAATTAAATAAGCTTTTAAAAGAATATTTAAAAGTTAGGATTTCAGTGCCAGGAAATGAACTCTTCACTGGAAAAAGAGGAGCTTTAAAAAGAGGAGCTATAAATAAAATAATTTTAAAGTATGCTAAGCTTGCAAAAATAAGAAAAGAAAAGGCTCATCCTCATAGTTTTAGACATGCATTCTGTAAAGCTCTTGCTGATAATGGGGTTAGCATTGATATAATAGCAGATTTAGCAGGACATAAAAGCTTAGATACAACCAGAATATATACCAGGCATACAAAAAAAGAACTCATAAAAATATTAGATAATATATAAATGCAATAATTTTGGAATAATAAAGAAAAAATATGTAAGCTGCAAGATATATAATAGTAAAAAAATAAGGAGATGAGAGCTATGAATGAATTAGTACCAATAGAATTTAAAAATAAAAGAATTCTAACTACAGAGCAGTTGGCAGAAATTTATGAAGCACCCATAGATAATATTAAAGTTAATTTTAACAATCATAAAAATAACTTTGAGGAAGGAAAACATTATTTTTATCTTGAAGGTGATGATCTAAAAGAGTTTAAGAGGCATGTAAATAATATTTACCCACCTTTAATAAATAAGTTTACATCTAGCTTATATCTATGGACAGAAAGAGGAGCAAATAGACACTGTAAAATACTAGATACTGATAAAGCTTGGGAACAATTCGATAACTTAGAGGAAAATTATTTTAATGTAAAAGAGGGAAATCAATTATCACCAATGGAAATTTTAGATTTGCAATATCAAGCCTTACGAGAGCAAGGAAAGAAAATAAATTCTATAGAAGGAAGAGTTGAAACATTATCTCTAACAATGAATATAAGTGCTGGACAAGCTCAAACCATTCAAAAGTTGGTGCATAAGCGTGTAAAAACACTTTGTTATGGTGATGAAAGTAATGCTTACAATAATCAAAAACTAAGAAAAAAAGTATACCAATATATTTGGAAAACACTAAAAGATTATTTAAATGTGACAGTATATCATAACATTCTTAGAAAAGATTATGCCATAGCAATAAGGTATATAGAAACAATAACACTTCAGGGAGCTTTACTTAGAGAAGTTCAGGAAGCTAATAGTCAAATATTGATAAATGTTTAATTGATATGAAAAATTTAAGGAATAATTTTGGAAAAGTAAGGTGTGAAAGATATAGTATAATTTATTTTAACAAATATTTTCAATTTTAGTTAAGTGATATGACAATTTTTATTCCATAATGTTCATTTATGGTTTATAATAAGGAAAAAAGGAAATAAAAAAAGTCCTCTATCGCTTAGCCAAAATGCGGGAACATTTTAGTTAAGTATATCGATCAGGTATAACAGGTACCTAAACGACTTCCAGAGAACTTATTTTTACTATTTTTATATAGTAAATATACCAAATAAGTTACTGAAATTCAAGTCTTTTAGGTGAAATACCTAGAAGACTTTTTTATTGGAATGGAGTGGGATAGATGGACAACTTTGCATATTGTGATCATTTATTTGATAGCAGCACAGATGGATACATACAATTGATGCAGATAAATGAAAAGAAAATAAAAGTTTATAATACCAAATATAAAGCACTAAGAACTGTTATAGAAGAGGTAGAAGGGGAAAAAGATATTTACATATCAAGCAATACATATTACAAGCCTAAACGTTCTACGAGCTATATAAGACAGTTTAGAGCATTATACATAGATTTGGATTTAAAGAAGTATGGAAAAAGTGAAGCTGTATATATAATATATGATTTAGTAAATAAAAATAAAATACCTACTCCCAGTATGATAGTTGATTCAGGAAGAGGAATTCATTTGTATTGGAGAATTAAAAATGCACCTTATGGAGCTATACATACATGGCAAGAATTAGAAGACTACCTCTATAATCAATTAAAAGTTTTAGGGGCAGATATTCAAGCTACAGATAGTGTAAGAGTTTTAAGATTACCAAATACTGTAAATAGTAGAATAAATGAAGAATGTAAAGTATTAATTATAAATGATGATATAGAATACTCTATGTATGATTTAAGAGAAGAATTCCTGAATTACAGTTCAAAAAAAGCGTATCAATTAGAGTTTGAGCAAACTAAGATAAATAAACAGAAGAAACAAAGTGTAATAAGTAGATTATTTAATAGTTATACACTACATTTAGCAAGGGTTGGAGATATAGAAACACTTTGTAAGTTGAGAAGCTATAATGTTAAAGGATATAGAAATTTTATTTTACATTGTTATGCATATTGGAAGGGAATATATACAAGAGATGTTGAAGAGCTTGAAAAAGAAGTAATAGAGTTCAATAATTCATTTAGAAATCCGTTAAGATCTTCAGAAGTAAATGCAATATTAAGATGTATT
This sequence comes from Clostridium carboxidivorans P7, assembly GCF_001038625.1. Taxonomy (GTDB): domain Bacteria; phylum Bacillota; class Clostridia; order Clostridiales; family Clostridiaceae; genus Clostridium_AM; species Clostridium_AM carboxidivorans. Next base: position 8,201 of record NZ_CP011804.1, on the reverse strand, counting down.
CCAAAGGCTATAAGTAAATTTGTAGAGTATGAACAGGGATTAAGAAATGGTGAAACTAAAAGAGTAACTAAGGGCATGAGCGACAAAGGTGGCTACTGGTATAAAAATCAAACATTAATTGAAAGATTAGATATAACATTAGATGAACAAAAGCATATGAAAACAATCATAAGCCAGGAAGAGAAATATAGAAGAAATAATGATAAAAGAAAGGCCAGTAGAAGGAATGAGGAAGGATTGACACAAAAGCAATTAGAAATTAAGCAATTAATGGAGCAGGTAAAGAAATTAAAGGAACAGGGGTTAAATAATAGTGAAATAGCAAGAGCTTTAGATATAAATAGAACAAAGGTTATAAGATTATTAAAATAGGGTGTTCAAAAAATGGCTCTTTATAAATATGTGTTGTGCTTTGGCAAATTTAGAGTTTTCTTTAGGGAGATCTACTGGGGTATAGCGTGAACGGGCAAAGTACTCGTAATTGATTTTTGTTTTTTATTAAAAAAGATATAGAATAAATAGCTATATCTTTTTATTTATTCTTACTTTTTTATGGGTGTTCAAAAAATGGCTCTTTATAAATATGTGTTATGCTTTGGCAAATTTAGAGTTTTCTTTAGGGAAATCTAGGGGGTATAGCGTGAACGGCCCAAATGGCTATAATTAGGTTTGGTTAATTTTTGGAGGTGAAATTTATGGATGAACTATTAACTGTGTTGGGACAAGCTCTAGAAGAAATTAAAAAAACTAAGGTAAAAAATGCTATAAAAGATCAAAAAGGAAAGAAAGAATTAACATTTACATTTCTAAATAAACCAAGTGAAAAAGCGATGAAATTTCATGCTGAGTTTATGTATCGAATGTATCTAGAAGGTAAAATTCTGCAATGCGATAACGAAGAAAAACAATAAGATAGATAGAGGAAGATTTTTATTTTTTCTGGGGGAAATTCAGGGGGTATAGTGTGAACAGGCAAAGTGAGTATATTTGATTTTATTTGTTATACTTATTTTGGAGAGTTATTTGTGTGTTAGGAGATGTTTTAATGTGTAATTATATATATCGTATGCGTTCATTAGATGCACTTTTAGATGGTTATCATGAGTTAGAGAATCAGGAAATTTATTTTGCCTCTAATGATGAATTAAATGATCCTATGGAAGGTTTTAGAGATATTTTTTGGCATGGTGATGAAATTGTATGGAAAAATTTCTTGACGCATTATTTATTGTGTCTTGAGCATGTTTTTAGTATAGTGCTTGTTGGAGGAACTAGTATTGATAAGAGTTTATTAAATATTCCAGTATTTAAAGGTGAAGAGGATTTAAATACTGATGATTATAAAGAATCGTTTTATTCAATGAGAAAAGCTTTCTTCTCTCATGATTTAGTTTCAAAATTGCCCAAGCTATTAGCTGGTAGAAATTCTCCTATTCGTAAAAAAGAAATGGTTTTTTATTTACGATTAATTCATCCATTGGCTCTAGATTCTATACAATCTGTCCTTTTATCTGAAGGTTTTATTAAGGAAAAAGTAAGTCTACCAACTTCATTTGGATTTGGGGGGCTTGGAGCTGAAAAATTTTTTGATTTAGTTAATAAATTTAATAGTGAAGTTTTGGAAAGTAAGGATAGCTTAAGTGAAACGGTTTTTGATTTATCTTGTAATACTTTAATGCAAATGCAACTAATTTTGGAATACAATCATAGGAATGAGGAACATAATTATGCAAAATTATTTATAGTGATTAAATTTCCAGAAGAGTATTTATCTAAAATTGAAGAAATGGTTTATCCTAATTGGTATACTGCATGTTTTATGGGTGATTGTACTAATTCGTCTTCTTGGGGAAAATATGGTTATAATCATACAGGTGTTTGCTTGAAATTTAAAACAAAAGAGGTCAATGGATTAAATACAATTTCTTTAACTGGAGTTATAGGGTGTGGATCCAATGGTGATATTATAGGAAACCGTGATTATACTTTTGAAAAAGTTAATTATGAGGATGAATTTGTTGAAATTGATTTTTTTAAATCTTTAGGACGTCTATCTTTTAATAAACTCTATTCCCAATGGTATGAGAATGAAAATAATGAGTTAAGCTCTTGTGCTGATTGGGTAAATGACACTCCTATTGATGATTGGAGAAAACAATATTGGGAAAATTTTATAAAATGTGTAACAACAAAAACTAAGGATTGGCAATACGAAAATGAACATAGACTTATTATAAATGATTTTTTCCATGATTATAGCAAAAAGGAAAGTAGAAAAATTAAATATAATTTTGATGACTTAGAAGGAATTATATTTGGAATAAAAACTCCGAATTCAGATAAAGTAAAAATAATGGAGATTATTGAAAAGAAATGTAGAGTGTCAGGACGTAAGAATTTTAATTTTTATCAAGCTGAGTATTGTAGAAAAAGTGGACAAATTCAACCTGTTAAACTTAATTTACTTGAATTTGAGAATATTTAAAGTAAATATGTTACTATGAAAATAATTTATAAGGGTACATATTTAAAAATTGTAAAATAAATCTTAGAGGTTAGTGAAATTTTACACTACCTTTAAGATTTATTTCATGTTTTATATTTTTTAAAAATTTTTCGGCTAAATATTGAATTAATACATTAGCTACCTTTTAGCCATAACAAATAAAGGAATATATAGTTTGATGTAGAATATAATTTATAAAGTTATAATAGATATGTATTAATAGTATGATGATATAGTATTATCTATAATACTATATCATCATATTGTATTAGGCGTGATATTATAAACTGATATTTCATAACAATATTAAATATTAATATTGAAAGGAGGATAACAATGGAAATAATAGCTTTAACTAATCAAAAGGGAGGAGTATCTAAAACGACATCATGCGTTAATATTGGAACTATACTAGCTGAACAAGGAAAAAAAGTATTGCTTATAGACCTAGATTCACAAGGAAATTTAACTTCAATACTAAATATTAATACTAATGATAATACTATAAGATATACCATATATGATTGTTTATGTAATACTATAGGGTTAAGTGATGCTATAGTACATACTGAATTCAATGTTGATATAGTACCAAGTGATCTAAATCTATCTAATGCTGATATTGAATTGTTAAATAGGAATAATAAAGAATGTACCTTAAAAAAGTTGATAGAAAAATCATACTTAGATTATGATTATATTTTGATTGATTGTAATCCATCACTGAACCTTTTGACTATAAATGCATTAGTGGCAAGCAACAGTTTTATAATACCACTTGAAGCTTCAATTCTCTCGATTTATGGATTAAATCAATTAATAAAAATAGTTAAGTTAATACAAAAAAAACTTAATCCAGGTTTAAAAAATATGGGTGTATTTTTAGCAAAAGTTGATTCTAGAAGTACACTATCAAAAGAATTTGATTTGCAGTTAAAAGAAATATTTGGAGATAAATTATTCAGCACAATAATACATCAAAATACAGCAATTGTAAGAAGTCAAATTAATCGAAAACCAATAAATTTTTATGATAGGTCAGCAAAAGGATATAAGGAATATTTAGAATTGACTAAGGAGGTAATGAAACGTGGCAACTAAGAAAAATTCAAATGAAGCAGTAAATTTGAAAGGCATACTAAATACTTTAGAGGAAACTGTAGAAGAAACCGTACAAAGTACTATTAATGATACTAATAGTAAAACTAATATTGATACTAATATAAATATTGATACTTCAAATGATACTAATAATAAATTTACATTAAAAAAGAAACTTGATGATAAGAAAGAAAAGAAGGCATTTAATGTTTATATGAATCCAGATCTAATAAAGGAACTTGATAAGATAAGTAAAAAAAGTGGATATTCAAGAAATGAACTGATAAATTTAATGTGCGAGTATTGTGTTAAAAATTTAGAATTAATTTAAATAAAGCTAGAAGGTAAAAAGTGCCTTCTAGCTTTATTAATTAATAAGATTAGAATAAAAATATATTTGCAAACCATACTTATTGAATGTATAATGTATGTATACAATACATTGTAAACATAAGTAAACATGTTAATATATAAATGTTTCACGTGAAACATTTTGTAAACATTTATAATAAATAGGAGGTTTTTAAAATGGCAGATGAAAAAAATAATCCATTTAGTGTAAGGATGGAGTTAGAAGAAAAAGAAAGATTGTTGAAATTGATCCAAGAGAGTGGCAAAAATAATAAGGAATTTATGTCGATTCTGATAAATGCGTATGAATTAAATAAAGCTAAAATAGAAATTCCAGACATAGCAAAAGATATTGAAGGTCTACAAGCCTTAACTCAAAGAATTAATGATTACTATGTAAACATAGGTAAACGCATTGAAGATATTCAAAAATCAAAAGATGTTGAGTTTGCAAAAGAAACAGAAATGTATAAAAGTAGAATTGAAACCCTAAAAAATGAAAATGAAAAGATAAATAGTTATTATGAAGATATGAAGCAAAGCTATAACAACATAAACCTTGATTATGAAGATGTTAAAAAGCAACTTGAACAGCTCCAGGAGAATCTTAAGGATAAAGCTCTACTAGTTGAAGAATACAAGGAAAAAAATGACACCATGACAGGGGTATTAAATGAATATAAACAATATAAAAAGGAGATTGAAGATTATAAAAAAATAATAGATGAAAATCAGAAACTTGTTGATAAAATAAGCAAAGAGTCAACAGAAAGAGCTTATTTTTTAGTAGAGCGTGACAAAGAGATTAAAGGATTAAAGGAAGATAAAGAAAAAACAGTACAGGAATTAAAAGAATATAAAGAAAGAATATCACAAGAATTAAAAGAAGATAAAGAAAAAACAATACAGGAATTAAATACTAAACACAAAGTAGAACTTGAAGCTAATAAAGAAAAATCAGAAATTCAACGGGATAAAGCAATATTAGAATTAAGGACCCAGCACCAAAAAGAGCAACAAGACCTGCAGCATAATCATAATAAAGAGATCCAAGAATATCAAAAGAAGTATAAAGAATTATTAGAGGAATTGGAAAAGGTTAAATCATCCGAAAAAGAATCTACCAAAACAGCAAAGAGAAGCACAAAAAATGAGAGCTAATCAGCTCTCTTTTATTTTACAGATTTTAAATATGCTACATCATAAGTATTTTGAATGGTAACTTTTTCGACTTTGTCAAATTTATCCTTAAGCTCTTGCATATCTTTGGAAGTATCTTTTACAGCTAATTCTATTACATCTACCTTTTCACTTAAAGGTTTAATCACTTCAGTATGTGCTTTTTCATTTTGATCCATATGAGCTTTTTGAATTTCAGCTATAGTATTAAGTTTAGTTTCAATTGACTCAAGTTTTATGGAATTTTTTTTAACTTCTGATTCAAGCTTTGATTGACCTTCAAGAAGTTTTACAAGTATGTTTTTTAATTCAGTATCCAATGGTATCACCCCGTTTATATTATACTTTATATTCAAAAATAATAATAGATATGTATTAAGTAAATTATATGCTATTATGGTTAACTATGTAACATATTCGATTTAATGAATTATAATATTGAAAACATTATTTAGCACCTTCTCCTTTTAAATCACTCTTGTCAAGTATAATCATTTGACTTTCATCTATCACAAAAGCTAAGGTATAACCAAGAAAAGTAGATATTTTTATAAGATCTTGAGTTGAAAAACTGTCACGATAGAATTTATTGCTTAAAGATTGCTTTGAAATATCCAGATGATTTGCAAGTTCTTCATTTCCTTTTCCTTTGAGTTTGAGTAAGGCTTTTATTTTACTTGAAACTGACATATAACGAACACCTCTTTCTAATTATGTTATAAATATAACATAATTAGTTATAAAAATCAATGAAATAATTATAAAAATAATCAAAAAAGTTATTGACTAACCAAACTGAACAGGTGTATTATATAATCATAAATATTACATAAATAATCAAAAACGTTATAAATCTGATTAAAGGAGGGAATTGTGTGAACATAAAGATATTAAAAAAATATTTGCAGATATGTGAAGTGTTGAATTTGGTTCCAACTTTTGAGGGTCTAAATAAAATCAAAGCAGTAATTTTATAAAAAATGTGAAAGTGTAAATATATACTAAATTTTATATTTTTACATAAAATGTAAAAATATAAAGATATTACAAAAGTTACAAAAAGGAATTTTACCTTTTATGTAGAATTAACCATTATAGGACCTAAATTACTAAATATAATTATTTTTCCCTTTTCTTATTCAAAGCTTCCATATACTTTTGTAGTATAGTAACTGTAAGATTACTAACAGTTCTATTTTGATATTCTGCCTCATTTTTTAATTGCTCATGAAGAGTTTTGGGAAGAGTAATTGCAATTCTAATATTGTCCTTTTTTATCATAGTGACACCTCCTGTAAAGAGTATACATTGTAGTGCTATTACGATGTCAAAGTGTGACACTAAGTGACACTATATAGAAAGAAGATGATAAATAAGAATATTAGGAAAAAATTAGAACTATGTAGGAGACTCCACCATAAAAACATACTGCGGTGGTTTTAAGCAGATGTGTTGTAACGATAGAAAATAAATGTGAAATAAATAAAAAGGAGACAACTAATGAGTAAGCAATTTTTAAATCCAAAAGAATTTGCGATAGAAACAGGATTGACTTATCAAAATGTTTTACACTTATGTAAAACTAAAGAGATAGAGAGTAAAACTACAGTAAATGGGAGAAGATTTTTAATTCCAAATTCTGAATTACTTAAATTTCAAGGTGGAAATATTAATTATATATCCATTGAAAAATATGAAGAAATTTTGAGAGAAAACCAAAGACTAGAACTAATACTAGAGCAGATTAAAACATTAGTAAAAGAAATAGTTTAATTGAATTTTATAATACAAGCTATACTAGGAAAATTAAAACTAAATAACTATATCAGAATTAATAGTATTGGAGGAATTTATGATGAATAATAATTTAAAAAAAGTAATTAATGGAGCTATGGAATTGGCATATCAAAATTCTGTTGAAAATGATGGATATAGACTAGATCAAAATGAGGAGTTAAAAAAAGCAGATGATAAAATTTCAGATTTATTAAATGAAATTAAAATGATATTGCCAGAAGAAAAACGCAACTTAATAACAGAACTTGAGGATGCAGAAACAAACTTGATTTGCATGACAATGAGAAATGGATTTAAATTAGGGGTAGTTTCAGGATTTACTCAATTAGAATTTTTAAAAGAATATGGAGTAAGATTACTTTACTTATAGGATATTAAAAGGTTAGGAGAACAAATAGTATAGAAATAATTTTGTAAAGTATCACATAATATTATTAGAGATTAAATTAGTTAATGCCTTTGGGTAACATTTTAGTTTGGCCATTAGGCTAACAGTTTTGAAAGTAGCTGAGTTTCTGTTCAATTATTTAAATAAAAAGTATGGTGAAAATTATTTTAGGTAATATATTTTTAATTGTATAACAATTAAGATATTGACAAAATTACTTCGGTTTAATTTAAAGTAGATTAGAATACATTCAAGAATATAATTTGGCTTAAGGTAGTATTTAAAAGGTTTAAAGCGAAAATTAATAAGTTTATTAAAAAATGATTACTGAAATTTTTAGTAGTCATTTTTTATGCCTTAATTTTATAGATCTCAAGGGAGTTATAAATACTTATTGATCTGTATAATATATAAAAAATAAATAACAAAGGAGTATCAATATATTGAAGGATACATTTTTTTAAAAGGAATAGTAACTTAAATTATAAAATTAAGGCATAAAAAATAGTTAAATTATTAGAAAATGAATTATTTATAGTAGAGGCATTATCAGGATTTTAAAGATTTAAGAAGGAAATTAATTTTGAAAAAAGTAACTTTTAGTTTAAATAAGGTTATTAAAAAAATTGTCCTCCATAAATCTAGGGAGGAATTTCATTATTGTCCAATGTTTGATTGGAATTAGACATTATATCCTTCTGTTATCCTTCTAGGAGGTGCGTGTCATATTGTCTATCCTGTTTGGGTGGAATTGGAGTCTGAACTTTTGAAGGATAAAATTTTTAATTACAAAATAATACTGTAAATTAGTAAGTGTTTTTGAATTTTAATATAATAAATTATTTGTCTAGTGTAGGCATTAACCGACCGACAGGGAGG